>NZ_JAMPLW010000004.1:0-4510 GCF_028477805.1 Providencia sp. PROV268 | reverse complement strand
ACTTAAAATTTATGAAAAGCACAATCAGGCTAATGCCATTGATTTTATTAATTATGTAGTAAATAAATTTCCCTTTAGAATCAAAACGATTAGAACGGATAATGGCCACGAATTCCAATCAAAATTTAATTGGCATATTCATGATCTCGGGATGGAGCATGTTTATATCAAACCAGCTACCCCCAGATTGAATGGGAAGGTAGAGCGTTCTCATTTAACAGATAAACAAGAGTTTTATCAATTAATCGATTATAAGGATGATGTCGATTTACATGAAAAATTAGCTGAATGGGAGGCTTTTTATAATTGTCATCGCACCCACTCAGCTCATGCTGGTAAAACACCGTATGAAGTGTAAAAAAATAAGCTTGGTCTTTAAGACTAAACGTCAGCCGAAGTTCTGAGTGACACACGTCAAATGCAACTAAATCCAATAGCTGCATTTGACTATCCTTTAATCATAGATAAAAGTCACATCAATCAATGATTGTACTTTTCCTGCGGTAACCTGCCCTGTAGTACGTGCATATCGAGCACTCAAACCTAAACTCACGGAAGATTTTCCCACTTGCCCAATTTGCACTTTTTAGTTAGCTGGAATGGCGTTTCCATTGCGCACTAATTGAATCCCCCCCCTTTTGCCGCATTCGTGCCAGAAAAAGTATTTGCAAATATAGAAGAGTTAGTATCCGTAGAGCCTGTTAGGAAATAAGAAATATTTTGATTTCTTGCACAACGAATATTGAGTGGCACTAATGCAGTCGCTGGGTATGCCGGTAAATTGACAACCACATTACGTGAAGAAACATCACAACCACCTATAGGTACAACAACAGTATCGTTGGCATATATATTCCACGTAAAATCAGAAATTTCTACGTTACCATTATTATATTGAGTTCCTACTTTATGCATAACTAATGTTGCAAAATGTGTTCCTTTATTGATAACCACACCACCTGCTGCTGAAATAGGTGTCAAATATAGCTTGGCCCTCCACGGAATGAAACTATTTGAGTTGATATTTTGTTTATGGGTCGATGACACCAACGGGAACGTGTATCCTGAACCATAATATTCTAATGTACCTCTAAAATTCTACAATGCTCCGCCGTAAGTAGAGCCTTTTATTATACTTACTTCATCTTTATAGAAATCAGGATAATCATTACGACAAAAAATAGATTGCGACAAATCTACTACTAAATTTTGTCCAGCTTCCACACTGGGTTGAAGGTTAACATAAACGTTTGAAGTACCTGATCCCGATTCACTATTCAGTGTATTCCCCATTGAGTCATAGCAAGTAAATGCATAAACAGACGAAATACTGGCTAAATAAATCAGCAGATTAGCGGAAAGTAATTTAATCATTTTTTTACATTCATGGTTTAACTCACTGATAAGTGTAAGTGACATCAATCACTGCCTGGATAGTTCCCTGTGTCGCACCACCTTTGACTGTTAATGCTCTGACCCTTAATGGAAAACTCGTCGACATGGTAGAATCATTGACCTGTAATTTTTGCTGCGCACCGTTATTCAAATTTGTTCCTGCACTATTTTGTAATTGCAGTTGAATATTGCCTGCTGTGCCTTGGTTTTTATAATAGCCAGTGGTATCCGTCGTTCCTTTAAAGGTTGCAGTGACGACAGATGTACCAACAGGACAATTAGTTAAATTCAATGAAACGGGATGCCATTTAGAGGCAGAGCCAGCAGAAATCAAATTGAATGTATACAAATCACCTAAATCAACATTAGCTGTGGTCGTTGCAACCGTGCAAGGCTTTGCCACTACACTACCATTCACGGTTACCGTAACATCCGCCGCATAGGTTGAAGTTATCTGAACAGATAACAAACCCACTATCAGCACCGTGATCTTCTTCCAGTTGTTATCAATCATGGCATCCTCTATTTACTGAAATTCAAGCGTAAACGTTGCTGTTGCTTGCACGTTTCCTGCAACAATAGGCAATTTAGACGCCATCAATCGCGCATAAAAGTGCAAAGTATTACCTCGACCTGCAACCAACGATGTCCACATGATGTTGCTGCTATTCGCATTAAGTATTAATGGTGTTCGGCTGCCATCTAAAATTTGTATACCCGCTCCTGAAGCATTAGAAGTTCCGGGGGCTAATGCAAGTAATGACTTATTATTGGCATCTGCAACCCCCACAAAACCAACTTTGACAGCAGTCACTGATGCACCACAAGGGGTAAGCTTAATTTGAAATGGCACAACAGGTGTAACTTCACCAACCGCATACAATTGCCTAACGGCATTATTTAGTAAATCAACCACTTGGTTTGAGAACCCGGAGCAACCGCACACGTATTGTCTTTCACATTACCTTTAATATTAATCGTGCTATCAGCGGCATAAGCGGTTACACAAAACATCATTGATGACAGCAGCGTCGTAGAAATTTTTTACTTTATCAAACACTTTTCACTCCTTAGAAGCATTCAGCACGGTACTTACTGAGAATTTCCTGCTGGCTTTGCTCAGGTAGTGTGTAGTTGACTTAGCATTGTGCATCTGGGCTATCTCCCCAGCGAGCAACCAATTGCCCTGCCAGTGGCAACCCTGTTAGATAAACCAGCCCATCATCCGCAACAATACTGCCACCATGACTGTCTTTTAATGTCACTACAGCCCCAAATGGTACAGGTTTGCCCTGTCTCATGAGTGTCATTAGCACTTTTACACCCACTTTAGGACGGAAGTCTGCACGCACCACGGCACCTCGAGTCGGTACAACACTGACAATAGGGTCTTCGAGGTCAACATTATTAGCCAATGTATTGGTATCAAGAGCTACACGGTTTTCACGGTAATCAGAGGCATATGGCAATACTGCGTAACCACGCCAGTCCGTTGTCACACCCGTTTGATTTTCAACTTTGACATTTCCCGCACCTGGTGCCTTGATTAAAACCACCGTATCATTCATTGGCTGGCTTAATGTGACCCCATTCGCATGCGCTAAGACCCCACCACTTAAGCCGTAGTACATCTGACGTAAGTCATTGGTGTAGCTGTACCCCACATTAGCGTTACCGTAAGTGCCGCAATAGTTAAGTGAAGTGTAACACGTAGCCGATGAATTGCCTTGCCCACCACCTGCATAGCCTGTTTGCACGCTATAACTTAAGTTATTGTCATCCAATAACGTCCCATAGATACCCGCGGTATTGGTGACACGGCCTTTTAAATCATGGGATGCGTTGTAACTGGCACTCGCATTACGCCAAATAGATTGGCTATCCGAACGCATCCAATTGCTGAATGGGATGTTCACGTTCAGTGCCAACATTTGGTCGTTTGCATCCTGCCAAGAGTTTTTCGATAAGCTATAACTCAAGCCCCAGTTGATCCCTTCAATCAGCGTGTTGATACCAACCTGTAACTGCTTATCTGATTTATTGGTATTCCAATAGGTTTCATGGCTACCCGTAACGTATAACGTTGATTGTTCACCTAACTGTTGAGTCAGGCTTAATTGTATTTTTTCCTTTTTGTTATACGTTAAATTGTAGTAATCGGTGAATTTCGGCGTGACCTGTATAACACCATCTTGCGTCGCAAGGTTATAACCATCCATTCGCTTATAAGCGGTATCCACAAATGAGTAATAGCCCTTTGTTGAATAGCGATAACCAGCCAACTGAATAATGGTTCCCGTTTCATTCAGCGACTTGTTATATAAAAAGCGGTCAAGTATTCAATGAGTTGATAATGAGGTAAACTGAGCTTTTCTGTTGAGGTTTAGTATGGCTACCATTTCAGTAAAATGCCGATTCTGTGGATTAACCGACTCTGTTAAAAAACATGGCACCGGCAATGGGGGGCATCCCCGTTATCGCTGTCAGGCCTGTTGCCGCTCTTTTCAACTCGATTATACTTACAACGCTTGTCAGCCCGACATCAAAGAGCAAGTGGTTGAGCTTGCCATGAATAATGCGGGTATTCGTGACACCGCTAGAGCATTACATATCAGTATCAATGCCGTCGTCCGCACTTTAAAAAACTCTCGCCACGGAATGTAACAACACTGCCCCTAGATAATCTACAAATTCAGCTCATTTGTGAGGTCGATGAGATGTGGTCATTTATCGGTAACAAAAAGCGTCAGCGTTGGTTGTGGTATGCATGGGAGCCTCGCTTAAAGCGGATTGTCGCTCATGTATTTGGTTCCCGAAGCAAGAAAACACTGGGTAAATTGTTAAAACTGCTGTCTGGGTTCCGTATCGCTTTTTGGTGTACTGATGGTTACAGGGCGTACAAAGAGGCCTCCCTAGTGAAAAACATATTTTAGGAAAGCTATACACACAGCGAATTGAGCGTGAAAATCTGACGTTGCGTAACCGATTGAAACGACTCAATCGCAAGACGTTAGGGTATTCAAAATCATCCGGCATGCATGACAAGATCATTGGGACTTTCATTGAGCGAGAGTATTATATTTGAAATGCCATCAACCCTTTGGATACGTGACCT
>NZ_JAMPLW010000003.1:0-27641 GCF_028477805.1 Providencia sp. PROV268 | reverse complement strand
CTCTGAAAAAACTTAACGCAATAAGATTTAAATATTAAATCATTATGGGGGCGCCCATCATATCACTTGATACAAAATGTATACGTCTTTTTGACAGTTTATTGATGTCCTCTGTTCATTTCACTGAAAATCAATATTCATCACGCATACTCAATCACCAATTTTTACCCTAATATCGAACGACAAAAACAACAGCAATGCGTAATATGTCAAATTTAGTTTCAGAATACGTGTTAATATTTCAATCACAATCTGGTAACTCACGTTATCATTTCCCAAGAAACTTAACATCTTATAAAAAATCTATTTAAAATCATAAAGTAATACACATAAAATCAAAAAACATTGGCGATAACGATCAATACAAATCAAATCAATAGCCATGAGTTATCATAAACAGCAAAATTGATCGTCTTAAACTATTTCCCTCTCCTCTTAATTTACCTTAGTCTTTAGCACCAATAGCTTTGATATTAACCATATTTTACTTCAATAAAACAGGTGAATCGTGTTAATGAGATACAACATATTAAATATAAATGTTCGCATAGGTGCATTTTTTCGAAAACATAGAAGATTACTAGGTATATCGGGGGAAAAACTAGGTCAAAAATTAGGTCTTTCCCAGCAACACATCTCTCGACTAGAACGAGGACAAGCAACATTTTCAATCGACATCATTCTGCAATTATTAAATGAGATTGATAAAACGTTACTTGATTTAATTACTGAGGTATTTTATGAAGATTCCGGTGAAGTTTTAATTGAATATCAACGTTTACAACAATTCAATACTGAATTAACGCAAAAAAACTAGCCTGCATTTTACATTAATCTATTTTTCTGGGATTATTTTAAGTTTTAAGATGAATTAGATTGGCTATTTATGTTGATTTTTAATTAAAGTTTTATTTTTTATTACATAAAAATTGGATTATGTATGCTTAAGCGTATTCACTTTATTCTAACATTGTTATTAATGAGCATAACAACATCAGTATGTGCCTCACCTTCCATTGGTATTGGTAGTATGTATGATGTTTTTACGCCGGAAACCCAAAGCCTGACCAAACGCGTATATAACACAGGAACATCTACCGCATTCGTTCGTGTTGAAGTATTGGAGATTGATGTTACCCCGAAAATGAATCAACGCGAATCAACACAAAAAGAAGTTGACGCAGGCTCATTAACACAAGAACGACTCATTGTCTCACCACTAAGATTAATCATTCCTCCATCGGGCTTTCAGACTGTACGTATATTGTGGTCAGGAGCGCGAGATAAAGAACGTTATTTCAGGATCCGTTTTACCCCTGTACTCCCGGAAGAAAATGATGGTTTTGGTATGAGCAAGGATGAAATAAATCAATACAAGAAAAACGCACTGGAGGCCGGAATTAATGTATTGACTGGGTATGGTAGTGTTGTTGTGATGCAACCTGAAAAACCTTTATTTAATACCGTTATTGACGATAGGAACAAACAAATAGCAATAATAAATAAAGGAAATGCTACCATTATATTAGATAATATCCGTTATTGTGAAAACGCAAAATCACATTGCGAGAACAAATCCCGAGAAATTATATTGCCTGGGAGGGAGTTTATTTTACAAAAAAAACAGAATGACGAAATCATCTTCACATTAATTGAAGGTGATAAATCAAAATCATTTAATTATTAACATCAACCTAGATAAATAATTTTAATTTTGTTTTCTAGTTATAGAAAATAAATAGGAAAACAGCGTTTTCCTTCTTTTTTTGATCATTATGAATGAGGTATTCACATGTTAAAAAAATCATTATCCGCGATCTTAATGTCTTGCGCGGCTTTAGGGTCAATGACTGTTCACGCTGCGAATGAACAACGCTACGCTATCGACTTAACGGCCACCATCCCAACAGATAATTTTCAAGTTATTCCTGTTGAGGGCGGCTGGGTTAATCAAACGCAAGAAATGGTTTATGATTTAGGAACTAAGAAGTTACAAGATTTCTCCAAGCAATTTCAATATAAAAATACATCCGGTGGTATTCAAGCAACCTTAACGAATACCGACTCAACTGGCACAGCTATTTTATCAAATGGAACAGATACCATTCCGTTAACTGTTATCTTTAACGGTGTATCACTCAGCAATAAGGCTAATACCGTAGTTAATGCCGCAGATGCCAAAGCTGGCGGTCGTACTAGTCTTCGCATTACACAAAAAACAGACCAACCTTTAACTGTAACTGGCTCTTTTACTGGTCAAGTGGCAATGGTTTTTGAGCCAGTGCTTGTCGAGCCTCCTACTGGAGACAAATAAGTTACTCAAGTGATGAAGGCCTTTGAGGTCTTCATCCTTATTGCTTAGTCTAGTCGTTCGTTATTTCAATTGTGTTTGTGCATTTATCGAATGACTAACTATTTTTTATAGTGTTTGTATTTTTTGATTCGGCTAAGAATGAATATGAAAGTATTATTTACTTTAATTCTAGCACCTGGAATAGCTTTGGGAGGGAATTTATTATCAGCAGGCAATACGATAAAAGTTCCTGATGAATTTAAGCAGTATTTTTATAATTCAGAAATTGTTTCTCAAGTGTATCTTAATGATTCTCCGCTTTTTGATGCTGTCTTTTCGCTTCATGAAAATGGACAAATTAATCTCCTACGAATTTTAGATGAAGAGCCAGATATTAAGCCTCAAGTTAAAAATGAGTGGGCTAATATTTTACAAAAAGGGATCTCATTAGGTGCATGTAACTCCTCCTGCCCTGCAGGACTAATCTCTGCTGAATATCGACTGGATAACTCCTCGTTAAAATTATTTACATCACACTACGAAACTGAGCAAGTAAACAATGACTATATCCATTTGCCTAGCACTCTGCCAAATGGTGTCATTATGCACAATAATTTATCTGCCGTTTCGGTAGCTTCAGCGAAGACATGGAACTTTACCTCATCTATCGTGTCCTCGCTTTTAGGATGGACACAAAAAATATCGCTGCAGACCTACGGCTCTAGCCAAGCCAATCAAACACAAGAAACCAATATTTATGCCCTATACACACAAAAGGAATTAGCAGGTAACTTTATTCGCTTAGGTTTTTTTTCCCCGGACAGTGATAAGGGAAATGTTGAAACCAATGGATTTAGTACAGGCTCTGTTGCTGGAGCCATGTGGGGAACCTCAAATGCATTATTGATAAATAACGAAAGTGTCAGTGCTTCCCCTATCTATGTCACCGCTGCCAATCAAGCAACGGCAGAAGTTTGGCTGGATAATCGCCTCATCTACTCGCAACAACTGCAACCAGGAATACAAGCTATTGACACTCGGCGTTTACCCAGCGGCATTTATAACATCACGATTAATACCCTTGAGAACGGTAAGATTGTGGATACTCAAATAGCTCAAGTATACAAACCATTAGGATGGCAAAATCCCAATCAAAAATGGCGCTTAAATTTCTGGGGTGGGCAAAAAAGAGATTTAGTGATTAGCAGTAAGAACACAACCGAGAATAATAATGCGTTCATCGGCGGCGGTGCCGTCGATTACTTATTGACCCCCCGTGTTATCTTGGGAAGCAGTTTTTTAATGACCGCAGAAAAATATCAGCTCAGCGCAAGATCAACGGTAACACTGTCTTCCAATGATAGTCTTTTTGCCCAATATACCTTGACAGATGACGATTCACGAAAAAATTCGAGCGCAGATTTACGTTATTATCGGACGCTTTCACCGGGAAACTCGTTGAATGTCTTTTGGCGTCGAACTTCCCAGAATAGTTATCGCTCGACAGACTCGTCTAAGCAAGTTGGGAACGCGTGGGGGGCGTCAATGTTCACTCAATTACCGTGGGCGAGTTCACTGACATTGAATGGTCAATACATGAAAAATCCATCAAGAGAAGGGTTTGGGATTGATGCAACATTGACAACAAAAGCCATTTTGGCTAATCGCGATGTTAATTTTCGAGTAAGTGCGTATGACCGACCTGGATTTAATCAAAAAAATCGGGAGCAAGGTGTGATGTTCGGAGTAAGCATGTCATTAATGCCAACTGCACAGCATACGTTATCAGTTGATGCGGGTATCAACGACAGTAACAGCTATTCGAGTTTAAATTATCAATGGCAACCCCAGGATCAAGGGGCACTACGTTGGCTAGGCGCTGGAATATCACAAAGTGGTGGAAGCACACTCATTAACGGTAATGGCGCCTTGGAAAGTCGAGCGCTCAGTGGGGATGCTTATGTCCAGCATTATGTACAAGACAAAAGCACCACAGCGGGCATTAACTTAAGTCAGACACTTTTGTTGGGTGAAGGAAGACTTGCGGCGAGTAGTGGCGAACGTGGTTTAGGCATGGATTCGGCATTTATCGTAGATTTAGAATCAGATGACCCCGATATGCAAATTGTCGCTTCAGACAGTGTTAGCGAAACAAAGTTATTCCTGGGCCGAAATGTTATTCCTGCGGATGTCTGGAAAAATGAGTCCATCCAGTTTTACAGCATGGGTGAACATAACGGAAAAGTTTTTCCTGAATATGAATCAATGCAAATGAATCGAGGTAGTGTGAAATATTTAAAATTAAAGGCCATCAAAACAACAGTGCTTGTGGGGATGCTGCAAGACAAGCGAGATCAAATGTTAAAACATCGTCAGGTGACTAGTGATATCAGCAGTGGCGTGATTAATGCTGAAGGCGTTTTAACATTAGATACGGGCATCAATAACCAAACACTCACGGTCTTAGCCGATGGTCAATTGCCCGCCCTATCGTGCCAGTTACCGGACGCCCTGTCACCGGAAAAAGCTGTACAGTTTTTCCCTGTTATTCGTTGTTCATCAATGGAGGGGTTATAATGCATTATTTTCATTACATTCTTGGTATCGTCATGTTGGCACTCAGCGCGGTTGTTCACAGCGCAACGATTAATTTAACTGCAGAGTTTACACCAAGGATAAATAACAGTAACAGTGATGGTGTTTTTATCAATACAACACCAATCAGCGGTTATTGTAAGTTATATCCTACATATTGTAATGCTGACGTTGTAAGTGTTCATTTACCATTATCAACAGAAATTTCATATCCCATCGTTGCTAATAATGAACCTCGTGACGGAGTTTACTTTAACTTTCCGAAAACCCCGAAAGTACTTACAGTAAGGAATCAGAATACAGGGGAAAAATTTGACGTTATATTTAGGATAACTAATTTTTCTTCAGCAGCGAGAAAAAATTCAAATCAATATGATTGGGACGAAGGCGGCAAAGATCTGAGTGCACCTCGGGGGGGAGGATGTTCTTTTTATGCCACTTCATTATCGAATAATGAAGTGAATCGATTTATCTGGGGAACAAAAGAGAACACTTTCCCCTGCCTTAAAATAAGTAGAGTAGACAGAACGGAACCTTCTACATTTAGCGAGATGAGCATCGGTTATTCATTAATAGCTAAAGATAGCTTATTAACGATAGGCTCAGGAATCTATGTGGGGAAATTGTCATTTACTGTAGGCCCAGGAGGCGACTTTGATTTTGGCGATAACTATAAAGCCAATGAAAGTGTTCTTGATGTCAATCTCATTCTTTCTGTTAATCATGACTTAATCGTCACCACAACGCCAGAAAGTCGCGCTTTATCATTACAGCCTTGTAGTGCAGGTAAAGTTTGCACGGAAGAACAAGGAAAACAAAACTGGGAACGTTGGATGATAACGAAAATCACGCCTCAGCTTACGGCTCGTAGTGATTTTTGGTTATCTTCAACAGGCGCGTTTACCACTTATCTGCAATGTGAATATATCCAAGGTGAACATTGTGCCATTAAAAGTGACAACAATGATCAACTGGTTCCAGTGAAGGCGTATTTGAGCATGCCGGATAATATTATTAATCGACAAACCAATAGCACGGTTTTGCGCGCCCCTATGGCAATTAATAAAGATGTTTTAAATAATACGTTTTTAACAAGGGATATTGGGAGTAATCGCAAGGGAAGTATTGATTTTTTGGTGACGCAACAAGATGTCGATACCATGCTGATGACAAGACCCGACACTTACCGTGGAACAGTTACTGTTATTTTTGACCCGCAAATATATTAATCTCAAGCAATTATGCAATATTAATTGCAATATTTGGGTTACTTAGCCGAAAGCACACAAAAATTTATAGTTCTGACTCCCAGAGCATAGGCTATAGTTTGTCCTAATGATAACTAGGGTTAGTGGTTCTAAAACGCCACTAACCTAGCTGATTTCATAGTCCGCCAAACTTAGCCTTCCACTTTGAGCGAAGAGCGGAAGTTTAAATTTCGTTATAAATTGACATACCTAGTGTGAAAAAAGTAATAAAGATGCAACTAAAGTAAGCGCCCCATGATCCCACGGAGCGCTTTAGTTTCAGTGTAAGAAGTTCCAGGGAAGAAGTGAGTTGATATCTGGCTCTGACTTTGCCAGCTCTTTCATACATTTCACCAGGTAATCGTAGAGGATTAGCCCGTTAGCTTTTGCTGTCTCGATGATGCTGTACAGCAGCGCACTAGCATCAGTACCATGTGCATTATTAGCAAAAAGCCAGTTTTTTCTGCCAATGACCAGCGATTTGATGGCGCGTTCCGCACGGTTGTTGTCGATAGATAAATGCCCATCTTCAACATAGCGTATCAACTTAGGCCACTGACCCAAGGTGTATTTGATGGCTTTACCAAGCGGACTCGATTCGATGACTTTCTGTGAGGTTAACCAGTCATAAAGCTCATCCAGCATCGGTTTGGCTTTCGATTGTCTCTCAGACCAACGTTCTTCTACCGAAGCGTATTTTAATCGAGATTCAAGGGCGTACAACTTTTGGATTTTCGCTAATGCCACGTCGACTTTACCCGATTTACCTTTACCCTGAAGCTTCTTCGCCTCCATGAACTTACGACGTGCATGCGCGAAGCAACCCACATTGCTCACTCGCGTTAATCCATCATAAGCACCATAGCCATCACTTTGCAGATAGCCCGCGTAATCACCCAAGAAGCCCACTGGACAAGCTCTCGCGCGACTATTTTGATAGTTGCGTATTTTCATGAATGGAGATCACCCAATAACATCCATTGAGATCGGGTAATAACATTTGAGCAGATCGCTGAATAACATCGATGGAGATCACTTTAGGCTCATTTTGTTATTCGGTGATCTCCATCAATGTTATTAAAACTTCACAGGTGTGTTGATCTGTATCTTTTACAACTCCAGTAAAGGATACCTATGCCGACAGCTCCAATATCTATGAGAAAACTTAAAGAAATACTCAGACTTAAATATGGTGCCGGGCTCAGCCATCGTCAGATTGGCCGTAGTCTTGCGATATCCCCCTCCGTTGTATCTAGGTATGCCAACAGGGCGGCTCAGCTTGGTATTAAGCAGTGGCCATTGCCCGCAGAATGGGATGATACTGCACTAAAGCATGCGTTCCTTCAAACGCAGGTGAAAATGAAAAAACACTCCCTGCCAGACTGGGCTACGATCCATAAAGAGCTACGTAATAAATGCGTGACGCTACAACTGCTCTGGGAAGAGTACAGTGAACGCAATCCAGGCGGATTTTACAGTTATAACCATTATTGCCGGATGTACCGAGAATGGCTAAAAACCACCTCACCATCAATGCGTCAAGTCCATAAAGCGGGTGAAAAACTCTTTGTTGATTACTGTGGGCCAACCGTTGACATTACCAACCCTGATACTGGGGAAATCAGACCCGCGCAGATCATCGTGGCTGTTCTCGGTGCGTCAAGTTACACATGGGCTGAGGCCACTTGGTCTCAGAAGCTTGAGGACTGGGTTATGAGTCATGTTCGTTGCTTCCGATGGCTGGGCGGTGTTCCTGAGCTTGTTGTTACAGACAATCTGAAAAGCACCACGTCACGGGCCTGTAGATATGATCCTGACGTTAATCCAACCTATCAGCAGATGCTTGAGCATTACAATGTTGCCGTGATACCAGCGCGACCACGTAAACCAAAAGATAAAGCTAAAGCAGAAGTCGGTGTTCAGGTTGTTGAACGCTGGATCATGGCCCGTATCAGGCATGAAACCTTCTACAGCCTAGCATCACTTAACCAGCGTATCAGGGAGTTACTGGAAAGGTTGAATAGCAAGGTCATGCAGAAACTAGGGTGTTCGCGAGTAGAGCTCTTCAACCAACTTGATAAACCCGCGCTGAAACCTCTTCCTGAGGCAGGTTACAGCTATACTCTGGTGAAACAAGTCAGAGTCCATGCGGATTACCATGTGGAAATTGACAAACATTACTACTCGGTACCCAGTTCACTGCTGGGCTTACAGCTAGAAGCATGGATCTCGGGTGAACTGGTCAGACTGTTTAATCAGGGGCAGGAAGTAGCGACACATCCCCGAAACCGAAACTATGGCTACAGTACCCGTGAAGAGCATATGCCGGAAGCTCACTGTCAGCATGCCACCTGGACCCCGGAAAGGCTTCTGGAGTGGGCCGGGCACGTTGGCAGTGAAACTTATGATTACGTCCTTCACATCCTGAGCTCACGCCCGCACTCTGAGCAAAGTTACCGGTTCTGCCTGGGGCTCCTGAACCTCCATAAAAAATACAGCAAAGCCAGACTTAACGTAGCCTGTGCACGGGCGTTGAAAACTCAGGTATGGCGGCTTGCGGGAATAAAATCGATCTTGGAAAAAGGTCTGGATAAACAGCCTCTTCCTGAAAACAAACCTGACCTGCTATCAACGTTGGAACATGAAAACGTTCGCGGCAGTAAATACTACCACTGATATGGAAGCCAATAATGAACCATCTTTATGAACAACTCGCTGAACTGAAACTCACAGGCTTCCTCGATGCCCTAAAAAACCAGATCGCACAACCTGGTGCATACCTGGAGCTGGGGTTCGAAGAACGCCTGTCATTACTGTCTTCAGAAGAACTGACCTGCCGCGAAAACAGGAAAGCAGAGCGTCTAGTGAAACAGGCGCGGTTCAGACTTAGCGCCGAGTTATCAAAACTGGATTACCGAAGCAGCAGGGGCCTGAATAAGACCCTCATCCGTTCGCTCGGTCAGGGAAACTGGTTGAACCTTAAACAAAACCTGTTGCTGACGGGGGCGACAGGCAGTGGCAAAACCTATCTGGCCTGTGCGCTCGGCCACAATGCCTGCCGACAAGGATATAAGGTCTATTACTACCGTCTGAAGGCGCTGATGGATCTGTGTTACCAGGGACATGCGGACGGACGCTATAGCAAACTGCTGACAAAACTGAATCACAGCGATCTGCTGATTCTGGACGACTGGGGGCTAGAGCCTCTGTCGTCAGAACAACGCAGCGATCTACTGGAAATAGTGGATCTCATGTACCAGCGAGGTTCTATCATTGTCGTGAGCCAGTTACCGGTGGAAAGCTGGTACAAGATGATCGGGGACTCAACGCATGCGGATGCCATCCTGGATCGGTTGGTTCACGGGAGCGTCAAGATAGACCTTAAAGGAGAATCAATGCGAAAAATGCAAACCTTGTTGACCGAAGGAGATCAGTGAAGTTAATGTAACAATAGTTCTGTGAAAGTGACACGAACCGATCTTCATCAATGTTACTCACCGATCTCCTTCATGGTAATACGCAATTAGTCGAATAAAACGATATTCTTCATGTCTGAACCTGTAGCTTCGGGGGAGTCGGCTCCTGAGCAGTACAACCACATGTAACATTACTTGTTTTCCTTAAGCACATTGAGCGGCGTTTCATCGGCTTGAACCACTACTTGCTCAAGCAAGTGCGTTTTCAGCGCGTTATACAGAGGTTTGAACTTCTCGCTCACCTGGATCACCCACCTTGCCATCGTGGTTCTCGACAACTCAATACCCGATTGAGTGAACAAGGTTTCCTGACGATACAGCGGAAGGGCATACTGATATTTCCCCAGAATGATATTGGTCAGTAGGCTTTCGGTGGCGAAGCTTTTCGGGATGAGACTCTCTGGCGCAGGCTGTTGGTGAATAGGTGTTGTCTCAGCGGTTTGTTCACATTGACGGCAAGCATATTTCGGGCGTACATATTCCAACACTTTTAATACCGCGGGCGTGAACGCTAACTTTTCACTGCGGTCTTCACCGATTTTGTGGAGCATATGTTGACAGCAAGGGCATTGCTTATCGTGCTCATCAAGGTCAAGAACAACGATTTCACGCGGTAAGTTTTTAGGCAACGGTTGGCGTTTACCGCGGCGTTTTGTGACCGTCGTCGTGGTCGTCACAACGTCCTCTTCTTTAGCGGCTTCCCATTCAGCCTCATTAAAGAGATCACCTTGCGCTTCATTATAAGGCGCCAACGCTTCCGAGCGTTTAGCGAACTGACGCTCAAGAGCAAGCTTGAACTGTTCAATGAGGGATTGGCGCTCTTGCTGCCACGCCATTTTCTCCGACACTAAGGTTTTCACCATCGCTTGAAGTTCGGCAATGTTTTGGCTTTCTGGATTAATATCGGGCGTGTTTTTCATGGCATTCATGATACTAAAAACACCACGCCAAGGCTTGGCATAACTGACTTTTATCGAGATTAACCCATTGTAAAACCGTCTATTTTTATCGGTTTATGGCCGATTATGGTGAAGCCAGATAACAGCCTACCTAAGTCAAATTGAGTCAGGGTGTACACCTGTTTTTTCTCTTGAGTAGGCCATTTGAATTTAGCTTTTTCCAGCCGTTTATACCACAGGGCGAAGCCCGTTTTGTCCCAATACAACACTTTGATTTTGTCACACTGTTTATTAGTAAACAGGAATAACGCTCCTGTGCCTAAGGGTAAATCGGTTTCAGCTTCAATAATGGCCGCCAGACCATTGATGGACTTTCTAAAATCCACGAATTCCCGATACAGGTAAACATTCGGGGCACTCAACATTCCGTTCATGACAGCGCCACGATTAATTCAGCTAAGTAAGCCGCAGGGGTTTCCTGAGGAATGCTAAGTTTAACGTGATTAATGAACAGTGTCATGTTGGCAACGGGAGTGTCAGTCATCGGGTCGGATATCGTTTTTTCAACGATTTCGGCTTTGATGAACCCACCTGTTTGAGATTGCCCTGCGCCCAACAACCGTTGACGTTTGGCATAAAACGTTGAAGGGTTAAGACCATTAAGCTTGCAAAATGTGCGTATTGGCAGCGAACTCGATTCAGATTACGCAATAAGTCTTTGCCATTCTTGGTTAGTGAGCCGTTTTCTCATTTCAAATCTCCTTTAGATTGGAGAGTTGATCTTATAGTTAGGGCTAGATAATTAAAATACGGGGTTCATGATGCGCTTACACTGAAACTAAAGCGCTCCGTGGGATCATGGGGCGCTTACGACAGAGGAAAACAATGCGTAAAATGTAGCCTGCTTACGGATGCCAACGGGCTTCCTCTGTCGCTGGTTGTTGCAACAGCAAACACGCATGATATCAAACTGGTTGCAGATACACTCGATGCCCTTCAGACGGGGCGTCCGGGACAAAAACTGAGACTCTGTCTGGACAAAGGTTACGATGCAGGCTGGCTGAAAACCTATCTACAGAACCGCGGTTACGAGCTGTATATCCAGTCCCGTAAAGAAGAGTCTGACGCCAGTAAAAACACGGACTTCAAAGCCCATCATTGGGTCGTCGAAAGAACGCACAGTTGGATGAATCGCTTTCGTCGTATCCTGACCCAATGAGAAAAGAAGAAAGAAAATTACGAGGCCATGTTGCATTTTTACTGTAGTCTCATCGTCTGGAATAAAACCCTATTGAGATAGGCTCTTAGAAGCAAAATAAATTTTATGCCTATTTTAAAATTTAACACCTCTTCTCATCATTAAGTATATGCATTAATAAAAAATCAATAAAATTAATTGGTTAGTTAATACAACAATACAGTTTAATACCTCTCTATAACGCTTCTAATACTAATATTCCTGTCGCTTTACTAACACCAGATACTGATGCATTACCCATCAATGTAGCACTTACCGGAATAGTTTGACTTACTAATTTATTTAATTGAATTCCTGTGCCATTAGCTTGTACTTGAATTCCATTTAAAGAGACTTGAGCAGAAACCCCATTTCCAAAATTGAGATTTCCATTAGTTACATTGTTTCCTGTTAATTTTAATCGATAATCTTGGGCATCCCCAGCAGTACAGATGACATTTAAATTTGCACTTTGCGTTAATCCATCAACATTTAAACTTGTTGCTGAATAACTTAAATTCAGGTTTTGACTATTCAGATTACAAACAGAAGCTTTACTTGGTGGTTCAGGTATTAAACCTGGGCCTCCATCAGCACACACTCGTTTAGAGGCTGAGGTCCAATGCCCCCCCCACCCATTTTGAGATGTAACAGCACTATCAGCATCAAGATAAATATCTAAACAAACGCCTCTCCAGCCATACTGGATACCATTTATTTCAATTTCACTGTAAAATGAAGAACCAGAGTAACGCGATATACACGTTTCAAAATTCCCACCATCTGCAGTAGTACATGACATAGAGCTTGCCTGATATCCAGTACAAACCCCCCCTCCGCCACTTCCTCTAGCGCACATATTAACTGTTACAGCTGTATTTCCGGTTGGCATTCGTATTTGAATATCAGATACAGCAGTTTCAGGCCCTATACTCCAGTTCACTCCTAATTTTCCACTGATAACTACTCCGTTATCAGAGTAAACATCCAACCAAACTATTTTAGTTGGTGCTGGTCCTGTCATCGGGTCACCTGGATGTAAATTTAGCTGAATTCCAATACTAACGTTTGAATAAAAATAGATTATTGATATTAAAAAAAATTTAACGTATCTCATGGTTATATTTCCTAACTAAAGCAGGAGTTAAAATATAAGTTGATAATTATTAAGTAGAAAAAAAATAATTAGTCGTCATCATACTAATGATATCCTTTATCTATATATCTATTATAAATAATGATATTTCATCACTTAATATTTTCTATAATTAAATTATATGACAATTTATTTAACATCATTATTCATATTCCAGCATAAACGTCGTCGTTGCCTCAAAGGCTCCTCGTCCTATTGTTTTAGTCAATAAAGGAGTGGGTTCACCTTGTACATACGCTTTCAGATTAAGATTATTACCATTCCCCATATGTAATTGCTGAACATAGTTTTTTGCTTTATTTAATAAAATTGGTGTCCCATTTTCAGTTTCTAATCCTATAGCAATTCCACTCGCTTGACTCCCACCATTAAGCGCTAACAATCCCGGTAATGCCAAGCTTTCAGTTCCCATAAAGGTCACTTGAACTTCTTTACCCAGCACTAAATCGCAATTAATTAACCGAATTGTAAATGGCTGACTGTGTGTTCGTGTATTCAAATACAAATACTTGTCTACAATAGTGCCAAAATCCAATTCTA
The DNA here is from genome assembly GCF_028477805.1 of Providencia sp. PROV268. Taxonomy (NCBI): domain Bacteria; kingdom Pseudomonadati; phylum Pseudomonadota; class Gammaproteobacteria; order Enterobacterales; family Morganellaceae; genus Providencia; species Providencia sp. PROV268. The sequence continues at coordinate 14,198 of NZ_JAMPLW010000003.1, read as the reverse complement.
TATTTTCATCGCCAGGATATACTTCGCAAGCGTCCTCAACCAACGTTCCATCAAACTGTACGGTTTCCGACTGTGCACAAAGCGGAACACCAACTAAACTGAGAGACAAGACTAAAGTCCATAATTGACGTAATGGTATTTGCATTTTTCTTATTTCCTTTTATCGTGTCATTGAAAATCAATTGTCAATGTCCCCGTCGCAGTAAAGTTATCACCAACCAGTTCCGTTCCAGCACGCTTAATCGGAACCGCCGATAATCTGGGTGGATTTGAACTATCAATCTCAAACGCCTTGTTCAGTTCTAACGGTATCCCGTCCTTTTGAATTTGAATGCCTAATTTTCCGTTATTTAAAGGGCTGCTGGCGCGTAATGTCGCATTATCAAATCCGGCACCAGCCAGCGTTCCACTGAACGTCAATGTCACATTCCACGGTTGATTTAAGTCACCTTGACAGTTCAATTGATACGGAATGTCTTGTTTAAATAGATTCCCATCCACTTTACGCACCCCCACCTTTCCAAAAGAAACGCGTATAGGATTTTTTTGACCTAATTCACAGGCGGGGGGCAGTACTAGCGTACCATCAAAAACCCAATTGGCTTCCACCGCTGAGGACATCAACATGAATAGCCCCCCTAAACTGCATAAATAGCAATAACGTTGACTTGCGCTTATCAGTAACTTTTTCATTGATAGTTCACCTTTAATGTCGCCAACGCAGTAAAGCTACCGCCATCTGTATCATTAAAGCCTGCCGTCATATTTTTAATCGGCGCAGCTTTTAAAGAAGGCAAAGAGGTATAATTAATATTCACCGGCTGATTAATTGGTTGTTGGATATTGTTCACATAAAAAATAACGCCTAATTTATCATTGCTTGTTTTTAATGCGCCATTGCTATTAAACAATGTAGGGTCGCCTTCTAAGGTCAATGTCAGATTATTTTTTGCTAATCCGGTACACGATAGACTCAATGGCAATGTTTGTAAGTAGTTATTACCGTCAATGCGCGTTAATAAAATATCACCAAAATGGATCGCCGCTTGATTATTGTTATTTAGAATGCATTCAGGTGGCGTCACGATTAAATTACCGTAAAGATTTGCCCCTAACCCCCATGCAAATGGAGAGCTTATGACACAAAAAAAGCAGAGCGCCACTTGTTGTCGGTGAATAAATTTCATCTTGTTCTCCTTAACGGTAATCCACCACAAAAGTTAATGTCCCATTAAAATTCCCGCCATCAGTTAATACCGTTCCCGATGGTTTTACTGGCACCGCATAAAGCGCAGGCTGATTGCTACCATAAGTGAAATTCACAACATCACCATTACTTAATCGAGTCGAATCCTGATAAACCGCTATCCCGAGATTCGTCCGACCAGTACGAATGACATTTTGTCCATTGAGCGTAATCGGGTCCCAGCTAACCGTCATTTTTAATGCATTGCTATAGACATTCGTACAATTTAAGGTGTAATCAATCCGAGTACGTTTATAGCTGCTATTGTCAATCAGTGTTTCATGGATATCGCCAAAATTGACATCTGCCACCGTACCACTATTCACGGTACATTCTGGCGGCGTGACAACCAGCGTTCCTGTAAAATAGACATCCAATGCTCGTGATAATACCGGACTCAATAAACAAAGTAGGCCGATAAAATACCTAACAAAGAGAGTATTATTCATGAAATAGTCCCGCGTTTATTGATAATTTAACGTCACGGTCATTGTGCCAGTGAAAGATCCCGCATCACTGAGCATCATACCGCTAGGTTTTATCGGTACCGCATACAAGTTCGGCGGATTACCGTAAGTAAAGTTAATTGACGCTCCGTTACTTAAGCGAGTCAAATCCTTATAAATGGCAATACCCAAATTTGTTCGGTTTGTGCTGATAGCAGAAATACCATTAAAGGTTACCTCCTTATCCCATGATACCCCCATCTTCAACGCATTTTTTTCTAATGGACCGCAAGATAATCCGGTATCAATCGGTGTTCGCTTATAACTCACCCCATCAATTAATCCTTGTTGCACTTCTCCAAAACGCACAATTTGTATTGAACTGTTATTACTAAACGTACACTGTGGGGGCATCGTAATGGTCAACGTTAAATTCAGATTTGCAGTATCGGCATGTACGACATAGAATAAACTTCCAAACAATAGCGTGCTAAAAAAAAGAACGCTGAACACAATAAGGCCTTTAATTCCTACGGTCACATGCTGTATCAATAACATCGTTGACTCCTAATCATAACTTACCTGAAAGCGAATAATTGCCTGATAAGCTCCCGAACTTAAACCTGCTGTAGTGCGGATCGGGGTAACATAATAAGTCAATTGATTCTGTCCCGGAGAAACAAGCTCAGGAGTACTATATTGCCCTATTGCAAGAGGATGATAAGAAGCATTACTCAATTGTAATGCAATTCCTTTCGCCCCCGTAACGGCCGCTAATTGTGGGTTTTGATTGTCTGCCGCAGCCAAAAAACGAATTTTCATCGCAGGCATATCAGGACTCCACAATAAGTTGCCGAGTTTATTACGATTACGACTTTCACCACTTAAACAATCTTCTAAACGCAGTTGTACCGCGACAGGAGTACCTGTTTGACCGACTTTCTGTAATTGCCCCGTGCCTAATGTCCCCAGTTCAATCGTTTGATATGCGGAGGACATCGCTAATCGGCAAGCACTTTCCGTTAAAGCCCCGTGTACATACAATGTGCCATTAGCCCCATCGACATCCCAGTTATCCACTTTGTCAAGTTCAGTACTGAGGGCTGTGCTACTGAATAAGCACAATCCTAAACCGTACGCCATCATATAATGAGGTATCTTATTGGCTTCTTTCATGATGCTCTCCTGCGTTGAAATCTGCTTTAACGTCATCTTGTTTGAAGTTACTGTTTATCTGATACCACATGACAGCGATTATCTTGACAAGTAAATGTCAACGTTGGTCGTCCACCGTAGTCATTGATATATGTGAGTACAGGCTTACTGCCTAAAGCTTTTGCACTTCCGCCCATGAGCAAACTGCTTTTAGGAGCAACCATCAACGGTTCAAATCCCGCAACTGTTTTTCCGTCTTTCACTGAAGCGGCATCAACAAGCGTTACAAAATATGGCGTTGGATTCTCTACACTGTATTGATCACCTTGACGAGTAAGTGTGATTTTTTCTTGCCATGGATTTTCCATCTGTTGGCGAGTTGGAATAATCGCTTTTGGGCGATAAAACAACTTAATTCGCGTTTGTAACGCCAACTGAAGTGTGTTGGGTTTATCACTCTTAGGTGGGATTTCACGTAAATTGAAATAATAAACGGACTCCCTGTCTTGCGGCAGTGACGCGACACTCGGCAGTGCTTGAATTTTTACTTGGCTTTTAGCGCCAGGCTCAACACGCTGAACGGGAGGTAATACTGTAAAGGGCTCCGTGATTTTTTCACCTTGGGCATTTTCAATCCAACCTTGTGCTAAATAAGGTAATTGCTTATTTTCATTACTGATATTTAAGCTAATGGATTTATCTTCACCCGTCATAATCGCACGAGTGCGATCTAAAGCGATTGCAGCTTGTGCGGAAGACAGTGTCGTAGATATCAACATCGCTCCAACCAAAAAAGTGGCAATAGGATGATGATTTCTTTTATTGATTTTATTGCTCTGTAACATATTCTTTTACCTTAGTATGAAGAAGAGATAGACCTCTTCAATCATGTCATTTTTATTTTCTTAACCAGCTCTTTGAGCTGACCAAATCTGGCTTATTCGATGCCCCAGAAGTTAATAAATGAGGCGTAGAGAATGACGGTAAACTTACCGCATCCGATTCAACAACCGTCTCAGTCTGCTCAAGAGGTAAGATGTCAGTCGCATGGCACGGTAATAACCAATTCGTTAACAATGTGTCGCTCTTCGGCAATATTTTAGGTAAGGTGATTTCACATTGTGCTTTATCATCCCAACGAACTTGTAACTTATCGTTAGGGTTGAGCCCCGTTAAATACGTACTCCCATCATCCCCTACCATTCCCACTTGTTGGCCTTTCACATTGAAAACTTGTGCCCCAAATGGGGGAACACTATTATCAGATAAACGCAATAAGGCCATTGCACTGTGCCCAGCCACAACATCGAACTGGCGGTAGCCAATAGCACCTTCTGTAAAAGTACCTTGCTTAATCGATTGTGATACCTGAGCATCTTCAGGTAATGTATTTAAATCGACACTGACTTGATTACGGTAATAACTGTTCACGTCTGTTAATACCGCCTGACCAAAATAGTTTGTTCGGATGGTTGAGCCATAACCTCGTAATGGGATATCAGGAACCCCATCCGTATCAACAAAAATTCGAGTCCCCCCAAGCTGATTACCACGATGCATCACCACACCTTGCTTAATCGCCGTAAAACCACCTTGAAGTGATAAGCCAGCAGAACGATATCTATCTTGCTGATAAGTGGCATTTGCATTGATTTGAGCTAAATCCGCTTGATGCGTGTAATAACCACTCACTAACCCACCAGAACGAGACCATCCGGTACTTAATTGGTAATTAGTCCGTTCATCTAATCGGTCGTAATAACTAACTCGTTGAGAATTATCACGCTCATCCCAACTGCTGTTCATGCTAAGCGAACCACTCTCCCCCCAAGGCAATGAAAGGGAAAGGTAGGCGCCATCATCATTAGTCTGCCGATACCGATTTCGATAAGCCGTCAAGTTAACACTTAAATTTTTCCATTTACCGATATCAAAATAGCGCGCTAAAGACAGACTATAACGGTCATTATCAGGCTGATCCCAGTAGGTTTGATGGTAATAATTTATATAAGCACTGAGCCCCAACTCCGGAAATTGTTGGTTATAGGAAACCGTATACATTTCCTTACTGCTATACTGGCGGACCCCCGTAGACTGTGCATTTAAGTACTCAGACATACTCATAAAACCTTGTTCAGCAAAGCGATATCCCGCAAATGTCACTTGGCTATTGTAGGCATCAAATCGTTTTGAATAGCTCAAGCGATATGAATTACCGTGATACGTTTTATCGCCGATTTCAGTTAACCCTTTTAACCGTGAACGCGCATGGGTGATATCAAAAGACAGCGCGCCAAACATCATTAGATCTCGACCGATACCAACCGCTGCAGAAGCGTAATTCTCCGCAGCAACACCGCCACCATACAATGACCAGCCGTTATTGACTCCCCACGAAAACTCGCCGCTCGCAAATGTTTCACCACTAACGTGGTGGCGCCAATCAGTTGGGCGTCCAGCGGCAAGCTTATAACGCAATTGTCCCGGGCGAGTAAGGTAAGGAACACTGGCTGTATTCACCGTAAACGTTTGAATCGTTCCATCTTGTTCTTTAACTTCAACATTAATCTCACCGGATAGCGCATCATTTAAGTCTTGAATACGAAAAGGACCTGCAGCAACTTGCGTTTGATAAATAATACGGCCTTGCTGACTCACGATAACAGTAGCATTACTTTTGGCTACCCCCGTTATTTCGGGAGCATATCCCCGTAGATTGGGCGGTAACATATTGATGTCAGTGATCAAACTCAGCCCCGTAAATCGAAAGCTGTCAAAAATATCGGAAACTAAATAATCTTCACCTAAGGTGAGTTTTGCTCCGAGAGATTTAATTGCACGATAGACATAATACCGCGTCCAATCTAATGAACGGGAAGTACCTTGACCTTGCTGCTTGTCTAAACGTAGTTGCCAATCTGCACGCATACGCCACACACCTAAGTTCACACCCGCAACACCATTGCCGCTAACATTAGCATTTGTTCGTTGTCCGCCCCGAGTTTGCTGACCAACCTGAGCATTGAGGTTATAATCAAAAAGAGCGCCGGGTAATCCATCCTCCCAGCGAGCAGGTGGATCCCAGTTTTCGGCTGTATACTCCAAATAGGCTTGGGGTAAACTGATATATAAAGCAGAAGCGGCTAAATCTCCTTTGACTTCCGTACCCGGTAAGCTATCGAGAGATAAACACTGACCATCATGCCACCATTTTAATGTTGGCAATAAATCAGGTTTAAGCGCTAGTTGCTCAACTAACGCAGGGCTTAAACAGGCAACGCTCTCATCTGGCTGGCCGTCGGGTACGTAATAAAATACGGTTTGTTCCGGTAATTGATGTTTATTTATAAAAATAGAAAAACGATATTCACCCGGCATTAAATAGCCCGGACGTGAAAACTGGGCTAAATCAATATTGGCGCGGTCATTGACATCCAGAATATCCGTATTAAATTCAATCTGCTCAGCGTAGCTATTACAACTTAGGGACAGAGCAACAAGCACTCCCATCAACCGAGGACGGCTTATCCGTAACAACGGCATATGAATATAACCTAGGGCCATCATCTCGACCTTCTTATTTCTTTTTTTATTAATAAAATCATTAAGCTTTTAATTTTCATGCAAAACCAAGTGTGAATTTTTGCATCTAAAATCAATTAATGAATTATTCATAATCCAATTTAAAACGTAATTGGCTGTAATACTGTCCTGAAACTAATGGAGCATGATTAGCCACTAATCTTAATTCGTAAGCTAAATCATGGGAGCCCTGTGTCAATGTTTGAGCAGACAGAGCCTGCCCTGGAACAATAATTGCTCCGTCGTCATTGCGCTTAATTTGCAATCCGACACCATTTGCTTGTCCATTTACACTAAATAATCCGCGTTGATGTGCACCATCAAAGGTGACTCGAAAGTATTGCCAATTGGGTTTATTTGGGTTTTGACGTTCAAGAACACAATTAACTAACTTAATAACAAACGGATGTGCAGGTCCTTGTCCATCTCGACGGATATCACTGAGAGAGAGGCTGCCCATATTAATAGTCTGATCACGGCTCCCTACATCAATAGCGCAGGCCGTTTCAATGATACTGCCACTCATCTTTACTGAGCCTAACGCATTGGCAGGGGAAATATCGATGAGGGCACAGATACTGAGACTCAATGAAAGCAGTTTACTGAGCGTTAAATATTTCATTGCTTCCTCTTCTACACAGGCTTCCCTTTGAAATAAACCAGCAAAATGTCCTTTTTTGCTGGCTACTAAACAACAATTATTCGTATGACAGTGTAAAGTCAGCTACAGAGCTAAATTCACCTGGGGTAATAGTATCAATACCTTTACCATTACCAACTAAATACGCAGAAAAACGCAGAGTATTCTTGCCATCTTGAATATTTTGGAATGGTGTTGGTTCACCTAACGTAATAATATTCCCGCTACCATTAGTAATTTGTACGCCTGCTCCTGCACCAGTACCAACGATACCTAACGTTTTATTCGTATTATCAAATGAAGCCGCTGCGCCACTAAATGTTAATTGAACACCTTTATCAAACCCAGTCATATCACAATTTTCTAAAGCAATATCAAAAGTACGTGGACTAGATTTACCGCCACCAACTAACGCTACATTTGATATTTGACCCAGCTCAACAGTTTGATCAATTGAATCTGGTGAAATAGAGCATGGTGCATCAATAATAGAGCCTTTAAAATTCACTTTTCCGTGCCCCATATCTGCAGCAAGTACAGAAGTGCTCATAGCGCTAGAAACTAATGCTAATAAAAATAACTTTTTCATATATTCCTCAATGAATTACAAATAAACAACTTAACTTATTTCTATAGAATATTTGTCTACTATAATTAATAAAAGTAGACAGTATCAGAAGCCGCTATTGATTTTTTCAATATTAATGCGTCATCAGAATTTGATTTTTCCATCTCAAGTAAAACTTGTTTAATTAATTTAACAAATGGAACATTTAATGCTATTGATAAATTAAATAACATATCTACTGAGATTTTATTAATACCTCGTTCATATCGAGACATCTGTTGCTGTGAAACATTTAGTTTCTTTGCCAGTTCAGCGCCAGTCATTCCACACTCTCTTCTAATCTGTTTAATAACAGTCCCACAGTAAGCTGAAACTTGATTATCCTGATTGTCGCACTGACTATTAATTCTATTTTCTTCAAAATTCATATTAGTAATCTTTCCAATAAATGAAAATAATTACCAATTTAAAATTAGTAATTAAATAAACATATATAATATCCGTAACGGACTTAGCTGAATAAATACAATTATAAAGAGTGAGCTTTTAAAAGCAAACCCCCTCTCCTCGCACATTTACTTAAATATTTAAATGTTACAGTTTTTAATAATTAATAAATTCACTTAAATATCATACAATTAAAAAAGAAAACCCATTTATTTAAATTTTAAATAATCACAATTTGATAACATGCTATAGTGTTATAATTCAATACAGAAACAAAAAACAAAATTTTACCCTGAAATTAATATTTATTAATACTCTGCATTGATTTACAATAAAAAAATGAAAAATAATCAGTAATTACGCCTTTTGAGAGTTAACAAACAAACAAAAATCTGAAAAATAAAAATTAACCTTTAATTATCAAACAACTACATAAAACACGCCAATAGAGTAAAAACAAATATTATCTAACATATTTTATATGTGATTTTTTTATCTTACACTCACCAATTTTTACATCATAAAATGACCATATATCATACTATTAGATACTATCCCAAAAGAAATTATCGTATGATATAAAGAATTACGATAATTTCTTGGGGTGACGTATGGAAGGTAGCAAATAGCAGATTAGCGGTGAACTCTGGGATAAAATGGCTCCGCTAATTCCAGAGCATAAAACTCACCATCCTCAAGGGATGCATCACAGACGCGTCTATAACTGAGCCGCATTGCCTCTGCTGAGGTGTTACATACTTTATGCCACTGTGTTTATACTCATTGTTATACCAATCAACAAAATTACCAATCCAACACCGTTCGTCTTCAATGGAAGAAAACCCATCCATTGACCATGAAGGACAATACTTTATTGTTTTGAACAACGACTCAGAGTATGGTGTTCTGCACAACTAAATCAGGACACTTTTCTTAAAGAATTTTGTTCATACTCAATGGGGGATCGATCACCGTTGGCAGTATGAAGCCTTTCTTGGTTGTAATAGCGCATATACGCGGTAACATCTTCTTTCATCTGTTTCCGAGTCGGCTGTGGGATTTTCAGTACCCAATCGTGCTTTAAGCTACCAAAAAATCGTTCAACAACAGCGTTATCCCAACAGGCTCCTACATCGCCTATGCTTGCCCTAATACCATAGCTTGTCAGTAAGTTACGATAGTTCTTACTCGTATATTGTGAGCCTCTATCACTATGAAGACTAGGCCTTTTTCTGGCTGGCGTAATGTTATACGCTTTCATCAAGGCTTTATTGACTAAATCTGCCGTCATTCGTTTATCGATGTGCCAACCCACAATACGGCGTTAGTATAAGTCCATCACGATGGCTAAATACATCCAGCCTTACCCTGCTTTTAAATAGGTCACATCACCCGCTCACACTTCGTTAGTGTGCGTGATGATTAAAATTTTGATTGAGCAAATTATCGGCTACGGCTTCACTATGTTTGCGTTTTGAGGTGACTTTGTAAGCAATGCGCTGAGTGACAACTAGGCCAAGCTGAGCCATTAGCTTCTGAACTCTATAAGCACTTACGCTAAAGCCCTCTTTGCATAACCGTTTACGTAACGTTCTGTAACCTAAGCTATTTCGACTCTGTTAAAAGATGGCTTTGGTTCTACGGTACAGACTAAGTTGTTCAGCGGTGATCAATTTTGCTGGGCGTTTAAGCCACGCATAGTAGGCAGAACGACTTATTTTCATTAACTTGCAGAGCTTCAGCACGGGAAACTGTGAAGATAATTGCTTAATCGTTTTAAACACTACTTGGTTTCCTTTAGCAGGAGGGCGCTGGCTTTTTTTAAGATCTCTTTCTCCATCCTAAGTTCTTTATTTTCCTTTCGAAGTCTTAATAGCTCAGCTCTCTCATCGGAATTCAAGCTGCTACCAGATTGCTCAGCGTCGAATTTTGCTTTCCAGTTATAAAGTAATTTATCGGTGCTCCCTAAAGAAGCTGCCGCTTTTGGCACGCTATAACCTTGCTCAGTGACTAATGCGACCGCTTCTTGCTTAAACTCAGTGGTATAAAATCTATTTGTTCGTTTTTTCATTTAACACCTCAATAATTGGGTTATATTCCATTATTAAAGTGTCCTGTTTGATTAAAGCAGATCAGTTTGTCAGGGTAGGCGTTACCATAGACCAGTCGATAGAGACAAGCTGGAATAACCGCCACCTGGCAGGCTTCATGATTCGAAAAACGAATGTACGACATCATCAAATAGTGACTGTTTTGAATGAGTGAATGACACATCCCCTGGCAAATGGACAACTTCGTATACCCATTTAACCAATGTTGATAATAACTCAATAACTCTTCATAACGAGCGGGCAGCTTTTTCATACTCTCGGTACTCCATACATTAATTCGTAGAACTAATTGGGTTAAATTGAATACGTTGACTTCGAAAGGATTAACCCCGAGAAGCCACAAGACGCGCTTGCAGCCATTGCTCTACTTCACTCTTTAACCAGCGAGAGCTACGCCCCAGTTTGATGGGTTTGGGAAACTCCCCCTCTTGGATTAATTTGTAAAACCATTTATCCGTCAAACCGGTCAGGCGAGTTATAAATTTCATATCAATGAATTGGTCATCTAGTAAGGAAATAGCTTGGGTAGTCATTATTGAACTCCTGTCTTTAAAGTTAAAAGGCAGAAGGGATATCGATAAGTGTTTAGGGATATCTCTCTTGCAAAAGATATCCCCCTCATGTTTTTTATTGGTAGATTAACGGCTGCACCCAAAAGAACGCTCACCATCACCATAATATTTTGTATGTTCTTTAGCTAAGTAACGACAGCGCTGGTTTAATTCGAATATCGTGCTTTCAATATTGGGTTTATTATTATCTAGCCACGTTATGGCGTTATCTGGAATATGAATTAAATAACGCTCCGCAGGGTAGTTCACACCAATAGCACTACACCATGCTTGCTGTATTAATGCATAGAGCGTCCCTTCAGTTTTAATAAAATCGCCCAGCCTCCAATAAACATCTTTATTTAACAGCAAAAGAACATGATAGTGTTTTTTATTATTTATCTCACCGAACTCTCTGACCCAGACATAAGATAACGGGCATATGTGGTTACGTTCCCATATTTTATTCTTACGTTTTAGGTCAGCATTTATTTTGGCTTTTAACGATTCAAAGAATCGAGTGATGACCCTCGAATCGTTAAAGTGAAATATATTTTCAGATGGGAAACGCAAGTCAACCCGAACAGCAGTAACACGATTGTGAATTAAAAGTGCTTTACGGATAGTGTGGTTTATCTTTTGAATGTAATGCTCATTGTAGGTGTAACTAGACATGATTAATACCTGTGGTTAGTTTTATTTCATATCTAGAAGGGATGTTGTTAAAAATAGGCATTCATCATTTAACCAAGATGATGAATATATGGATAGGTGAGTCAGTGACAGGGTAATGTTTAATCTTTTAGGTGTGGTTATGATGCTGGTTATCTTTATTAAAATAATACTATACCAACACGATAAAGCCTTTCTTTATCTTATCATCAATGCCCGTGACAGCGCGTTTTTGAACCACAATGAGCCGCTTCTTTTTGAGGAGAGTCAACTCTGATATTAACTTATCTAAAGATTAGCCTTTACTCTAATAATAATTAGTGCAGTTATCGTGAGTTTTAGCACATAAATAGGGGTTTTCATGTAGTACAATGACACCTTAAACACTACGTAAAATACTATGTAAATATATGCAAAAAATACTACGTGGAGAATAAATGATAAATATAAATGTCAATGATAATTATTTGGAGTGCAGACAATATTATGCTGTTCTGTTCTATATGTTTTCAGAAAAAACACTGTCGCCTAATGAGCTTTATAAAATGATATCTGAGGCAAAGAATAAGAATGTGTGTACATTACTTAGTGAGTTAAATCAGCATGTCGGGAATAGATTTAAAAATGTTGATTATTATCTCAGAACGATAGAGAAAAAGATTATCCCAATAGAACAATTATCTTTTTTAACGGATGAAAGAATATCATTTGTTATCTTAAACTTTCTCATGAAGTCGTATAATAAACATCTTATAGAAAATGATTACCCATCAATTATGGGGGGCGTGTATAATTACTCTCCCTTGAACTTGAACCCTATCATGGGCAGGAATATCCCTTTTCATTATATTGTTTGTTTTTTAGACTTTTTAGTTTTATTTATAAACCCTAAAGATTTTAATGAGACAGTCTTTTACATGAAAGATAAAGCTTCGTCTATTTCTAAAGAATACCCCGATCCTTTTTTATTTTTACCCAGAAAGAATGAAGCATTAAAATGGATAGCCGAGAGGATGATCCGCGCCAATATTGCTGTTGATGATGATGTTAATGTTCTTATTCAAAATGAAAAATGGAAATTGATTATTTCCTGTTTTGATTATTGGGCTATTATTTCAAGTGTAGAAGCGGTCAAGCTTTTTCTATCTCAAACAAGAAAAGCTTGGAGCCAAAAAAAATATCGTGATGGTGTTAAAGATAAGGCTGTACTGAATACGTATATTTCCAAATCATCAATGGTAAAATTAAAAAAAATAGCCAAAAATCATAATAAAAATATTAACGAAATTATCGAGGCGATGATTGATCAAATTGTTCTACCACGGGATTCCATTGAAGAACTCATACTGCTAGTTAAAAAGAAAAATTTAAAATAATTTCAAATATATATTATCACCTTGAATAATGATAATTTTATTTTCAAGGAGTTTGTATGAATCAACATATTGAACTGGAGAAGGCTCTCGCAGCCTTTCCCTTTTCATTTAAAACATCATTTTTTAACCAACTCAGTCAGCTCATCAATTACTCCCCTACCATCGGCTTGATGGGGAAAACGGGAGCGGGAAAATCCAGTCTTATCAACGCACTATTTCAATCGTCACTATCACCTGTGAGTGATGTTTCAGGCTGCACACGCCAAGCCCAACGCTTCAGCATGACGATGAACAACCATACTCTCACTTTTGTAGATTTACCCGGCGTGGGGGAAAGCCTTGAGCGGGATAAAAAGTACCACCAGCTCTATCGCAACTTATTACCAGAATTCGATTTAATCATTTGGGTACTCAAGGCCGATGACCGAGCATGGTCTTCTGATGATCAGTGTTATCGCTTTCTCACGAAGAAATGCGGTTACCAACCTAATCAATTTCTATTTGTCTTGAACCAAGCCGATAAAATAGAGCCTTGTCGCCAGTGGGATGAATACAAGCATCAGCCATCCTCAGAGCAGACCTATAACTTAAAATTAAAGCAACAAGCCGTCATAACCGCCTTTAAGCCGCATCATCCTGTGATAACAGTTTCTGCGGTCGAAAACTATCAACTAACTGAATTAGCAGAGCAACTCATACAGGCGTTACCGGCGCAAGCCAGTAGCGGAGTAGCTAGGCAACTGAACACCCCTTACCGGACGCAACCGGTGGAGAACGCCGCACGTAACGATTTTGGTCAATGTGTCAGTGATATTGTGGATACCTTAATCAATATCATTCCCTTGCCGCCATTGATAAGAAGTACGGTTAGCACCGTTAAAAACAGTATCGTCTCCGTCGCTAAATCCCTGTGGAGAATGTTCTTTTAACCTCTTACATTAAACCATTAATTATCACTCTCAGCGCCAGTCCCGTTAAGGACTGGCGCTTTTTTACTTCTTTTTCTTGGAGTATCAACTGATGAATAATTCAACTGAATGTGCAATTACAATGACACTCGTTCCCGATGAGCAACGCCTGGATTTTTGGATCAACCACTTCGGAAGCGTGAAAGGCTGGAGCACCTTTGAAGTGGTCATATTTACCACTATGGGACAGTTTTGTGAGGACTACCACGGCGGGTATTGGGAATATTGTACCTTATCCAATGGTGGCGCCTTTATTTATCCCGATTTACCTCAAGAGACACTGACGCTGTTCAACCCACATAACGGTAACGAAGCCAACGTCAGTTGCGAAGCGGCAGGCATTGCCGTGTGTTTGATGATGTACAGTTTATGGTCATTTCAAACGGAAAGTGACATCCTCGTCGATCGCTTTTATCAATTGCGTGATTATGCGGCA